>NC_014313.1:3627500-3638969 GCF_000143145.1 Hyphomicrobium denitrificans ATCC 51888 | reverse complement strand
AATTCGGGGAAGCCTTTGCCACTCGGTGCCTGCAAACAGCAGAACACCATGACTAAACAGAGATCTTTATCCGTATCGACGATGCGGCTGAGCCTTTGGACTTGCCCAAAACTTCAGACGCGACGCACGCCGACTTCTGACAGTGAACGATCGCCTTACCCCGCTGCCATCCACTGCATATTAACTAACCGCTAACCAATACTTCGACAAGCGCCGCGCGCGCCGAAAACGCACCGAGCCGGGTTCGGAAACTTATCCACAGCTACCCGGGAGAACCGAGGTTCCATCGCAGTTCCTGTGCAAAAAACGCTGACTCATTTGGAGATTTCGGGACTGCACGCGGTGCCAGAAAAATCGTGTTGCACCGTCACGTCACCGTCATTTTAAGCTTGCCCAGCGGCCGCGACAAAATCGCAAGCGAGTCTTTTTCGAGCCCCAAACGCCCGCTCGAACGCGCAATTCCAGAGGGTTAATGACATTCAAAAAACAAACGGGCCCTCATCGGGCCCGCTCTTTACCGTAGCGAATATGCAACAGGGAGAAAAATTGCCCTGCGCCGTCTCGAAGGCGATCAGGCCGACATGCCCTTGACACGCTGTGCCAGCCTCGAAACCTTCCGGCTCGCGGTCTTCTTGTGCATGAGTCCCTTCTGCGCGGTGCGCGCGAGAACGGGTTCAGCGGCAGCCAGCGCCGCCAGGGCCTTGCCCTGATCGCCGGCCTTGATGGCCTCTTCAACGGCCCGCACTTCGCTCTTGACGCGCGTGCGGCGTGCTTTGTTGATGTCTGTACGGCGGATCATCTGGCGCGCGGCTTTTTTTGCCGACGACGTATTAGCCATGGAAAGGTCCCTACTGCTGGTCAAAGGCGCCGTCCGCCGCCTTGGAAAAGGCAAACAGAGGCCGCGGGCTGTGAAAAACTGATCGGCCCGGATTTTTGTCCAGGCGTGCTTGACGCGCGGTATAGCGGTCGTCCATTCGCCGGTCAATTAATACGCTCGCTCTAAACGCCGATTTTATGAGAGTTTGGCTCTTTTCACGCCCTGAGCGGCGGTTCAACGCAGGCGTCAGATAACGCCAGCTGGATATAATGGCTAACGAGGATGCTGCCTGGGCAGCCATAGCAATGGGGGTGTCTGCAGAATGTTGTCGCTGATTGGATGGTTGTTCGGACTGGCGGTCGCAACCTGCGCGACGGTTCTGGCAGCCGGTCTGATAGACCCGAAACTGCATATGGCCGCCTGCGGGCTCGTCGCCCTGGCGATCACCCTTCTCGCCATCCACGACCATCAGCGGCTGATCAACAACGGCGCGGTCCCGAATGCCATCGGCAGCTCCACCGCCCGTTACCTTGGATTGGTCTGGGCCTGGGGAGCTCTTTCGATCCTCGCCATCTCTCTCTTCGTGCTCGAAAAAGTTTGGCCGGAGTGGTGGCAGTTCTTTATCGGCTTTGCGTTCGCCGCCGTCGCGAGCATTGCATTCGCGACGCTCCTGGATCGCGACCGCGCGGCAGGGCGCTCTGACCCGATGCTGACGAAGGCCGGACGTATTCTTGCGCAAGTCCAGATCGTCGGCATGGCCGTCGGCGTCATTAGTCTCTTTGTCGACAAGAAATTCCCGCGCGACGTCGCCTACGCGGACTGGGCCGGCAACAACATTCTCTTCTTCGGTGCACTGGCGATCGCAGCGATCAGCATAGACGCTTTACGTTCACCCGCGCACGTGTGATGCAGTCCGGGACATAGTCGCTTCTCGGATTTCATTCGCATGGCCTTACGCCCTCCACTGCCGTGGCTGCTCGCGACGCTCCTCGCCGCCTTGCTTGCGATGTATCTCGCAACAAGCGGATTGCAAAAGGCCCAGGCAGCGACATCCGCAGCCGCCTTCGCAATTCTTCTCGTGATCGCCGGGCTGCGTTCGAATTCACCGTTGTGGCGGCGTGGAGCAACAAGGAGCATGGCGACGCCGCGACAAGCGCTGTGGCTGACGACGCTGCTCATCATGCTCGCGTATTTCTGGTGCGCGCTTGCATTTTACGCCGTCTATCTCGGCACATCGCTGCGCTGGCAACACGGTTGGGAATACGGTTCGGCGATGCTTCTCGTCGCCGTCGGACACGCGATTTATCTCTGGCACCTCGACGATCCGAATGCGTCTGTATCGACGCCGAAAGCCATCGGGCGCGCTGTAGCGCTTGCAGCCTTGCAGGCTGTCGCAATCGCATGCGGCTTGCTCTGGCTCATTCAGTCCGGAAAACTGTCGTCGCTGAAAGGCGACTGGGCCGCAAACCAGTTGTTTCTCGCCGGCGGTTTCACGGTGATGTGCCTGAGCGTCATCATCGTCAAAACCCATTCGGCGCTCAGCGAGCGCTTGGCCCGCTGAATGTTTCAGCGCTGACAGCGCGGACAATAAAAGCTCGCCCGTCCAGCATGCACCACACGTCGGATCTCTCCGCCGCACCCAGCTCTCGGGCACGGTCGCCCAGCGCGATCATAAACGGCGAACGAATTCTGAAATCCACCCGACGCGCCGCTCGCATCGCGATAATCACGCAAGGTCGAACCCCGCGCATCGATCGCCTGTTCGAGAACCTCTCGGATCGCCGGAACGAGCTTCTCGGCGCGCTCCGTTGGCGCGCCGCGCCTGTCCGCCAACGCCCGCGCCACACGGTTCGGTGACAGGCCAGACCGGAACAGCGCCTCCGCGACATAGATATTGCCGAGACCCGCGACGATCCGCTGATCCATCAGGAAGGCTTTCAGATTGGCCTTCTTTCCGCGCGCCCGCGCCGCGAGATAATCCGCAGTCAATTCCGAGCCCAGCGGCTCGACGCCAAGCGCGCGAAACAAAGGATGCTCGGATCGCTCAGCATGCGGCATCATGACCATGAAGCCGAAGCGGCGCGGGTCGTTGTAGACGATGCGCGCCCCGCCCGTGAGCTTGAACACGACATGATCGTGCACAGGATCGGCGCCGACGCTGTTGACGTACTCGCCCGGCGTATCCGTCCGCCCTTTCTCCAAAATCGTAAACCGCCCCGTCATGCCGAGGTGCATGACGAGGTCTTCGCCGCCCGAAAGCTCAGCGATCAGATATTTGGCCCGCCGCTCGAGCCGGTCGATCCGCTGCCCGACCAGCCGTTCGGCAAATCGCTCCGGAAATGGAAATCTGAGATTGGGACGGCGCAGCTCAACTGCGGCGATGCGCCGTCCGGTGACAACCGGCGCCAGGCCGCGCCGGACAGTTTCAACTTCGGGAAGTTCAGGCATAAACGTCTAAAGCCGCGATTGACGCTAATTGCGAGAGACGATAGCGCGGCTGGTCCGACACGGCTATCCTGAGCGACATGATCGAAAATACCGCATCCTCGTCAAGCGACGAAAACAAAGTCTCGTTCGGCTTCCGCGCCGTCCCCGAGGGCGAGCGCCAGGGCCTCGTCAACAGCGTCTTCGCCTCGGTCGCCGAGCGTTACGACCTGATGAACGATCTGATGTCGGGCGGTATGCACCGGCTTTGGAAGCGCGACCTCATAACGATGCTGAACGCGCCGAGAAGCGCCACGCCGTTCCGCCTGCTGGACGTCGCGGGAGGCACCGGCGACATCTCGATCCGTTATGCGCAAGATGGCGGCCCCTCCACCACCGCTGTCATCTGCGACATCAGCCCCGAGATGCTGAACGTCGGTCGCCGCCGCATCGAGACCCTAGGGCTTGCCGATCGCATCACCTGCATCGAAGGCAACGCCGAAGCCCTCCCCTTCGACAGCGCAAGCTTCGACGCCTACACGATCGCTTTCGGAATTAGAAACGTCACCCACATCGATCAGGCATTGGCGGAAGCCTATCGCGTGCTGAAACCGGGCGGACGTTTCCTCTGCCTGGAATTTTCGGAATGCCAGGTTCCGCTTCTCGACCGGATCTATGATTTCCATTCATTCGAAATCATTCCACGCCTCGGCAAGCTCGCCGCCGGCGACGCGGAATCCTATCGCTATCTCGTTGAGAGCATTCGCCGCTTCCCGAAGCAGGAAGCCTTCGCCAGCCTCATTCGAAACGCCGGATTCTCACGCGTCAGCTACCGCAATCTGACGGGCGGAATCGCGGCTATTCACGGCGGTTGGAAGATCTAATCGGCCACACATTCACGGCGTTTTATGTGTCACGGCGTGACTTCAATTGACCGTGGCCAACAGCGCTCATAGCCTCCGCGCGCAGGGGAGAAGAAGTTTTTTCTTCTATCGGAGGAGACGGAACTCATGAAAAAGAGTGTGCTGATGTGCGCCGCGCTCGCGGCTGCGATGTCGTTCGGCGCCGGCGTTGCCAACGCGGGCTGCGTGACGAAAGGTGCGGTGGCAACCTCGTCTTCGGCGGATTCCGCCAAATGGTACGCCTTCGAAACGATGGTGCAATCGGTGAGCTGGGGCCTGTGGCCGGGCTTCCTCGCGACCGGCAACGTCGAGGGGTACAAGGTCGTCAACAAGCGTTACAACTGCCGTCCCGACGGTGGCATGGTCACTTGCCACGGCCGCGCGACGTTCTGTAAGCGCTAAAATCCGCAGACTTCCTATAATCTCAACGGCGCCCGCCGAAAGGCTGGGGCGCCGTTTGTGTTGTAGGGAACCCTTGCAGCTCAATCGCGATATGAAGCAAGGCGATTAACGGTCTTTACCCCGTGTGCCGGCTTCACTTGACCGAAACCCTTTGAGGCGCATTGTGCAGGCCTCGGCGGCTCGTCCGCGACGACAGGACGACGAACACTGAGCCATGGCCGGAGCACTTCTTAATTCTTTACGATTGGCGCGCGCCGGATTCGTGCTCGCGCAACACGGCATCCGCTTCGTCCCCCGCGGCGTGCCGGTTCCGCTGCCGCTCAAAATCGCCCGCGCTCTCACGGTTCCCATCCAGATCGTCACCGCTCCGTTCCGGCGCGACGTCCCCCGCGCGTCCCGCGTTGCATCCGCACTCGGCGAGCTCGGCCCGAGCTACGTGAAACTCGGTCAGTTTCTCGCGACGCGCGCCGACGTCATCGGACCGGAGCTGTCCGCCGACCTTCGCCATCTCCAGGACAAGGCCGAACCCTTCTCGATGGCCGAGGCGCGCCTCGCGGTGGAACGCGCGCTCGGCGGCAAGCTCGAAGATCATTTCATCGAATTTGGCCCGCCCGTCGCTGCCGCGTCGATCGCTCAGGTGCACAAGGCCTACGTTCTCGAAGACGGCGTGAAAAAACCCGTCGCCGTGAAAATTCTGCGGCCGAACATCGAGAAGCGTTTTCAGCACGACCTCGACAGCTACTATTTCGCCGCGAGCTTGATCGAACGCTTCTACCCGCCTGCGCGCCGTTTGAAGCCCGTCGCCGTCGTCGACAACCTGAAGCACACGACCGACCTCGAGATGGACCTGCGGCTCGAAGCCGCCGCGATCTCCGAGATGGCCGGCAACATCAAGGACGACGAAGGCTTTCGCGTTCCGAACGTCGATTGGCGCCGCACCGCCAAGCGCGTCCTGACCGTCGAGTGGATCGACGGGACCCCGATCTCGCACCGCGACGCTTTGCAGGCGAAAGGCTTCGACACCAGCGCGCTCGGCTTGACTGTCCTGCGCACGTTCCTCCGCCACGCCATGCGCGACGGCTTCTTCCATGCCGACATGCACCAGGGCAACCTGTTCGTCGACGACAACGGCATCATCGTCGCCGTCGACTTCGGCATCATGGGCCGGCTGGGCATCGCGGAGCGCCGATTCCTCGCTGAAATCCTGCACGGATTGATCACGCGCGATTATCATCGCGCCGCCGCCATCCACTTCGAAGCCGGCTACGTGCCGCCGCATCATACCGTCGAAGAATTTGCGCAGGCGATGCGTGCGATCGGCGAACCCATCCAGGGGCGCACGGCGGAAGAGATCTCGATGGCGGATCTCCTCGGCCAGCTTTTCGCCTACACCGAAGTCTTCGATATGCAGACGCGTCCCGAACTGATCCTGCTGCAGAAAAGCATGGTCATCGTCGAAGGCGTGGCGCGTGATCTCGATCCGCTGCTCAATGTGTGGGTTGCAGCCGAACCCGTCGCGAAGGAATGGATCGAATCCAACCTGTCGCTCCTCGGTCGCCTGAAAGGCGCCGGCCGCGGCGCCGAAACGATCGGCGACATCCTGATGCGCACGCCCGGCTTGTTGCAGAGGGCGGAGCAAACTCTCGTCGGCTTCTCCGAAATGGCGCAATCGGGTTTGAAGCTCGACGATGCAACACTCGAAAATCTCGCGTCGCGGTCGCGCCATAACCGCATCACCGATGCGGCGCTTTGGGTCACGGCCGTCGCGCTGGTCGCAATCGCGTTGAAGATCTACGGCGTATTCTGACGCTTCGCCTTGCGCGGCCCAACGAGATGCGTGCCGTGCGCGATCGCAGCCGTTGCCCGCATCGTCGCCGCCAGAAAAACCGCTTCCGCGAGTTCGGCTTCCGTGACCCCGGCATTTTCCGCGTTCGTGCGATGCACTTCGAGACTGTAGGGACACTGCGTGGCGATCGCGACGGCGACTGCGATAAGCTCCTTGTAGCGTCGTGGAATCGTGCCCGGAGCCATCGCAGCACGATCGAAATTCTCGAACGCCGCCATCGTTGCCGGCGACAAGCTACGGAGCTGCGGCAGATTCGAAAGATTGGATATATCGTACATGAAAGAGGTTCCCTAAATCCGCAGAGTTGGCGCGCTTGAAAATGTCTTGAAGCGTCGCGGCGTTCGCGCGACTGGTCAAGCATCGGAATTAATGCCTGAAAGAAAGGACCGCCCGATGACCGACCGGCCGCCGTTGCCACCCTTCACGCGCGAAACAGCCGCGCAAAAAGTTCGTGGCGCCGAAGATGCGTGGAACCACCGTGATCCGGAGCGCGTGTCGCTCGCCTACACCGTGGACAGCCGCTGGCGCAATCGCGCTGAATTTCCGGTCGGCCGCGCCGAGATCGTGGAGTTCCTGACGCGAAAGTGGAACCGCGAACTGGATTACCGCCTGATCAAGGAGTTATGGGCGTTCGACAACAATCGCATCGCCGTTCGCTTCGCCTACGAATTCCGCGACGACAGCGGTCAATGGTATCGCTCCTATGGCAACGAAAATTGGGAATTCGACGCTCACGGCTTGATGGCGGTCCGCCACGCCAGCATCAACGATATGCGGATCTCGGAATCGGAGCGCAAATATCACTGGCCGCTCGGACCGCGTCCGAAAGATCATCCGGGCCTGTCAGACCTCGGCCTCTGATCGCGGCGACACCAAGCAACGGCAAAAAAAACGCGGGCTTATGCCCGCGTTCAATATTCAGGCGCTAAGCGAAGATTGCGCCGGCTTCGGCGAGCCACGCCAGTATGCCAACGCGAAAATCGTACACGCCGTCACGGCATACGCGATGATTTGCAATCCCGTCGGACGGTCCATGTAGCCGATGAGGACATGCAGCACGCGGCCGATCCAGCTGTCCTGAGAAAGCAGCCACGACGTATCCCAGATTTTTGTATCCAGAACTTCGATGAATCCTGCATTCGAGAGCTGCTGCACCGCCGACGCCGCGAGCCCGGCAGCCAATAGCGTCACCAGAACACCGGTCACTGAGAACATGCGTTTCAGAGGGATGGCGGCGAGTCCGAGATACAGCGCCAGAGACACGACGGCCCCAAGCAACAATCCAATCGCCGAGCCGAACAAAAGTTCGCCGGCCGTATCCTTGCCCTGCATGATGATGCCGGTCATGAACAGAACGACTTCGCTGCCCTCGCGCATGACCGCGATTGCGACTGCCGCAGCGAGAGCAAACAGCGATTGCTTACCCGCGACTACGTCGCTGCTGAGCTGGCGCAACTCGCGCGTCATTTCGCGCGCATGCTCCGCCATCCAGACGACATGCCACGCAAGCATCACGACCGCGAAAAGCAAAATGCCGGCGACGAAAAGTTCTTGTCCGCGCCCGTCGAACGCGTCGGTAATTCGCGTCGCAAAAAGTGCGACGATCGCTGAACCGACAATGCCGGCAAGAATTCCAAGCGTGACCGCGCTGTTGCGACCGGGCACACCGCGCGATGCCGCAAGCACAACGCCGATGATGAGACCGGCTTCGAGAACCTCACGGAAAATGATGACGAGAGCTGCGAGCATTTAAGCCTCATTCCACGAGGATATGGCCGAGCGCGGTATCCATGTGAAACTCCCCGAAGAAAATGTAAGTGCCTGGTTCGAGAGGTTTGACACGGAACGTCGCTTCGCTGTTTCCAGCGATGATTTTTTCAAAGCCGATATCATTGCTTTCGAACTCTTCCGGAGTCGGATCGAGATTTTTGACGATGAGCTTTGCACGCTGACCCGCTTGCAGCTTGATGGCTGCGGGATCGAACTTGTGATCCTTGATCTTGATCTCAATCTCGAGCTCTTCCGCAGCGTGCGCAGAAAAAGCGACAAGTTGAAGTGCGGACGCAGCAAACATGCCGACGCACAGAAGAGCAAAAGCGGAAAGAGGATTAGCGATCGAACGCCCGATCGAGCGAAATGACATGCCGACTCCCAATAGGTCAGGATTCAAGGTCCCGAGATCAGGTTTTTCTATCGGACGTTATGCCGACAAAATCGGTCAAGAACAATACCCAGCACACGGCTTTCACCGCTCGTGTCGCAGTTCAAGTTATTGGAAACGTTCCAAGTTATCGCGGAGCACGCGAACCTGCTTACAGCGCAGTGCGCAACGACAGCCGCAAAGTCGTTGCGTTCAAGCACACAGCAACGCCAGCGAGATAGCGCGGAACCGCAGATCCGCGCGTTATGCGCAGGCCAACGCCCAATCGAATAATTCCATCGGATTTGATGCAGAAAACAAAAACGCGCCGCTGGCACAAGGCACAGCGGCGCGTTTGAATTCGATCGATAGAGGGTGCACTGATTGACTTCTTTCTACTGCGCTTTCCAGTCGGCTCCACAGAACGGAGCCGAAAGCGCAAATTCACATGACGTCTCGGCAGACCTGGCAACGACCTACTCTCCCGCGTCTTAAGACGAAGTACCATCGGCGCAGGGGCGTTTCACGGCCGAGTTCGGAATGGGATCGGGTGCAGCCACCCCGCCATAATCACCAGGTCAGCGGAGACGTCATATGACTTCTGTAGTCTGTTCTTTCTAATTCCTACGCTCATCGTGCTCGTCGCCACTTCGAGCCGAAGCTCGAGCGGCCAAGGGCCGCCGGCGCTGAGCGCCGCCCTAGCGAAGGAGTCCGCGCAGACGCGCGGAACAGCTCCGTGAGCGATAACGATGAGCATTGCTAAATGAGAGCAATCAAGCCAATCGAGTTATTAGTACCGGTAAGCTACACGCCTTGCAGCGCTTCCACACCCGGCCTATCAACGTGGTGGTCTTCCACGACTCTCGAGGGAGAACTCGTTTTGAGGTGGGTTTCCCGCTTAGATGCCTTCAGCGGTTATCCCGTCCGCACATAGCTACCCTGCTGTGCCGTTGGCACGACAACAGGTCCACCAGAGGTGCGTCCATCCCGGTCCTCTCGTACTAAGGACAGATCCTCTCAATTCTCCTACACCTACGGCAGATAGGGACCGAACTGTCTCGCGACGTTCTGAACCCAGCTCACGTACCACTTTAAATGGCGAACAGCCATACCCTTGGGACCTGCTCCAGCCCCAGGATGTGATGAGCCGACATCGAGGTGCCAAACGACGCCGTCGATATGGACTCTTGGGCGTCATCAGCCTGTTATCCCCGGCGTACCTTTTATCCGTTGAGCGATGGCCCTCTCACAAAGAACCACCGGATCACTATGGCCGTCTTTCGACTCTGCTCGACTTGTCAGTCTCGCAGTCAGGCGGGCTTATGCCATTGCACTCGACGGTTGATTTCCGACCAACCTGAGCCCACCTTCGCACGCCTCCGTTACAATTTAGGAGGCGACCGCCCCAGTCAAACTGCCCACCATGCGCTGTCCCGGATCCGGATAACGGACCGCGGTTAGACAACCATAATCACTAGGGTGGTATTTCACATTTCGGCTCCACTCGAGCTAGCGCCCAAGCTTCAAAGCCTACCACCTATCCTACACAAGCAGTCACGATTGCCAGTGCAAAGTTGCAGTAAAGGTGCACGGGGTCTTTCCGTCTAACCGCAGGAACCCCGCATCTTCACGGGGAATTCAATTTCACTGAGTGTGTGCTGGAGACAGTGGGGAAGTCGTTACGCCATTCGTGCAGGTCGGAACTTACCCGACAAGGAATTTCGCTACCTTAGGACCGTTATAGTTACGGCCGCCGTTTACTGGGGCTTCGATTCAAGGCGTGAACCTCTCCTCTTAACCTTCCAGCACCGGGCAGGCGTCAGGCCATATACGTCGTCGTTGGACTTAGCATAGCCCTGTGTTTTAGGTAAACAGTCGCCACCCCCTAGTTTGTGCCCTACCCCTCCGGTTGCCCGAAGAGATAGCCTGCTTCTCCCGAAGTTACGCAGGTAATTTGCCGAGTTCCTTCAGCACACTTCGCTCAAGCTCCTTGGTATTCTCTACCAGTCCACCTGTGTCGGTTTCGGGTACGGTCTACGTGGGGGCTATTTCCAGGGACACATTCGCTGCCTCGGCAATCCGATAAGCCTCAACAACTTGCTGCATCCGTCACACACCCACTGGCCCACGAATATTAACGTGGTTCCCATCGACTACGGCTTTCGCCCTCGCCTTAGGGGCCGGCTAACCCTGCGCAGATTAACTTTACGCAGGAACCCTTGGACTTTCGGAGGGAGTGTTTCTCACACTCCTTTCGTTACTCATGTCTGCATTCGCACTTCCGATACCTCCAGGAGCCCTCACGGGTCTCCCTTCACAGGCTTACGGAACGCTCCGCTACCGCGTACATTGCTGTACACCCGCGTCTTCGGTACACTGCTTTAGCCCCGTTACATTTTCGGCGCAGAAACCCTTGTTTAGACCAGTGAGCTGTTACGCTTTCTTTAAATGATGGCTGCTTCTAAGCCAACATCCTGGCTGTTATGGGATTCCCACATCCTTTCACACTTAGCAGTGATTTAGGGACCTTAGACGGCGATCAGGGTTGTTTCCCTCTTCACGACGGACGTTAGCACCCGCCGTGTGTCTCCCAGATAGTACTTCCAGGTATTCGGAGTTTACTTAGGTTTGGTAACCCTGTAGGGGCCCCTAGCCCATGTAGTGCTCTACCCCCTGGAGTATTCATCTGAGGCTCTACCTAAATAGATTTCGCGGAGAACCAGCTATTTCCTGCCTTGATTGGCCTTTCACCCCTTGCCACAGTTCATCCGAGGCTTTTTCAACAGACACCGGTTCGGTCCTCCAGTGGGTGTTACCCCACCTTCAACCTGACCATGGCAAGATCGACAGGTTTCGGGTCTAATCCGACGAACTGAACGCCCTGTTCAGACTCGCTTTCGCTACGCCTACAGCTATCGCCTTAAGCTTGCTCGTCAGA